>NZ_JAWRXB010000059.1:0-1447 GCF_046535245.1 Paraburkholderia sp. SIMBA_030 | reverse complement strand
CTTAACCTCGCGGTTTCGCTGCCCTTTGTTCTGTCCATTGTAGCACGTGTGTAGCCCAGGTCATAAGGGGCATGATGATTTGACGTCATCCCCACCTTCCTCCGGTTTGTCACCGGCAGTCACCTTAGAGTGCCCAACTGAATGCTGGCAACTAAGATCAAGGGTTGCGCTCGTTGCGGGACTTAACCCAACATCTCACGACACGAGCTGACGACAACCATGCACCACCTGTCACTCTGCCCCCGAAGGGGACGTCCTATCTCTAGGATTGTCAGAGGATGTCAAGACCTGGTAAGGTTCTTCGCGTTGCTTCGAATTAAACCACATGCTCCACCGCTTGTGCGGGCCCCCGTCAATTCCTTTGAGTTTCATTCTTGCGAACGTACTCCCCAGGTGGCTAACTTATCACTTTCGCTTAGTCTCTGAACCCTAAGGCCCAAAAACGAGTTAGCATCGTTTACGGCGTGGACTACCAGGGTATCTAATCCTGTTCGCTCCCCACGCTTTCGCTCCTCAGCGTCAGTTACAGACCAGAGAGTCGCCTTCGCCACTGGTGTTCCTCCACATCTCTACGCATTTCACCGCTACACGTGGAATTCCACTCTCCTCTTCTGCACTCAAGTTCCCCAGTTTCCAATGACCCTCCCCGGTTGAGCCGGGGGCTTTCACATCAGACTTAAGAAACCGCCTGCGAGCCCTTTACGCCCAATAATTCCGGACAACGCTTGCCACCTACGTATTACCGCGGCTGCTGGCACGTAGTTAGCCGTGGCTTTCTGGTTAGGTACCGTCAAGGTGCCGCCCTATTTGAACGGCACTTGTTCTTCCCTAACAACAGAGCTTTACGATCCGAAAACCTTCATCACTCACGCGGCGTTGCTCCGTCAGACTTTCGTCCATTGCGGAAGATTCCCTACTGCTGCCTCCCGTAGGAGTCTGGGCCGTGTCTCAGTCCCAGTGTGGCCGATCACCCTCTCAGGTCGGCTACGCATCGTCGCCTTGGTGAGCCGTTACCTCACCAACTAGCTAATGCGCCGCGGGTCCATCTGTAAGTGGTAGCCGAAGCCACCTTTTATGTCTGAACCATGCGGTTCAAACAAGCATCCGGTATTAGCCCCGGTTTCCCGGAGTTATCCCAGTCTTACAGGCAGGTTACCCACGTGTTACTCACCCGTCCGCCGCTAACATCAGGGAGCAAGCTCCCATCTGTCCGCTCGACTTGCATGTATTAGGCACGCCGCCAGCGTTCGTCCTGAGCCAGGATCAAACTCTCCGATAAAGTAGTTTGACTGACTACGCACATCGCTGTGCGATTTATTTAAAACTTTGAATTAACAGGTACGTTTTGTCTTGTTTAGTTTTCAAAGATCATTTTGTTCACTTTCCCAAGCAACTTTTTAATTATATAATAAGTTTCTCTTAAAGTCAACATGTTTTTTTATAAATG
>NZ_JAWRXB010000345.1:0-278 GCF_046535245.1 Paraburkholderia sp. SIMBA_030 | reverse complement strand
CCTGGACGACGGCACGGTGCTGCACGACAGCCGGGTGATCTGCGAGTACCTGGACCTGCAGCATGTGGGCATGCCGTTGCTGCCGCGTGAAGGCTCGGCGCGCTGGCGGCGCATGACGCTGGTGTCGCAGGCCGATGCGATCATGGATGCGGCGGTGTCGTCGCGCTATGAGAGCTTCCTACGGCCTGAAGGCAAGCGCTGGGACGGCTGGCTTGAAGCGCAGGGCGAGAAGATCCGCCGCAGCCTGGCCAACCTGGAGCAGGAGCACCTCGCGGAAC
>NZ_JAWRXB010000344.1:0-278 GCF_046535245.1 Paraburkholderia sp. SIMBA_030 | reverse complement strand
GAGATGTCTCGCAGCCAGACCAGTCTATTCCCGGTCTCGCTGGAAGAGTTGATCCCTGAGGATCACCTCGTTCGGGTCATCGACCTGTACGTCGCCATCGATGGCCTTCAGTGCGTTTTCACACAGTCTGTCTCGGCCTTTTTTTTTGTACTCCAACCAAAATCACCTGGTCAACCAGGACTCAACGGTCGCAGGAGGGATTAAAAAGTCTTAATTAGCTTTGTTCTCAACCAAGCAATTGCCTCCATCCACCACGAGCAACTCACCGGTGATGTAAC
>NZ_JAWRXB010000343.1:0-278 GCF_046535245.1 Paraburkholderia sp. SIMBA_030 | reverse complement strand
GAACCCCATCTGGAGACTTTCAGGTACGTAAGCATACGATTGTGGTGCAGCCAGCGCAAAAGATTAGCTTCGATGTGACGGGTGAAGTTGGACGATGGGCATGGCATTGCCATCTGCTTTATCACATGGAAGCCGGTATGTTCAGAGAAGTTGCCGTCGTTTAACAAACCTTCGAATATGAGGCTTATTATGAAAATATCTAAGAAAAATCTGCCATTCATTGGTTTGTCATCGCTAGTCTTGCTCACATCATCGTTTGCAACGGCTGCTGATATGTC
>NZ_JAWRXB010000342.1:0-278 GCF_046535245.1 Paraburkholderia sp. SIMBA_030 | reverse complement strand
GGTCTTCAAGAGCGGTTCGCTCTGGTTGGCGATGCCGTTCTCGAACTGCCCGTAGCCCCAACCACCGCTGTCCGCGTACTTCTTCGAGTCCTTGACGCTGATCTGGACATTCGTCGGGTCCCCGGCGACGAAGGATTGAGGCGCGGGAAACACGGCGTCGTTCTCCGGCGACGACTTGTAGACGTATGCGAGGCGGGCAATGATCGAGCCGTCTGGGAACGGCTTCTTGCCCGAGCGGAGCGCTTCGTAGGCAACGTCGTTACCAAGGATCGCACGAA
>NZ_JAWRXB010000341.1:0-278 GCF_046535245.1 Paraburkholderia sp. SIMBA_030 | reverse complement strand
CAACAACCTGGCCAACGTGTCGACCACGGGTTTCAAACGTGACCGCGCCGAGTTCCAGGACTTGCTCTATCAGATCAAGCGCCAGCCAGGCGCCCAGTCGACCCAGGACAGCGAACTGCCGTCGGGTCTGCAAGTGGGTACCGGTGTGCGCATCGTCGGCACCCAGAAAAACTTCACCGCCGGCAGCCTGCAAACCACCGAACAGCCGCTTGACCTGGCGGTCGACGGTCGCGGTTTCTTCCAGATCCTGCAGCCGGACGGCACCACGTCCTACACCC
>NZ_JAWRXB010000340.1:0-278 GCF_046535245.1 Paraburkholderia sp. SIMBA_030 | reverse complement strand
CTCGGTCTCAACGCCGGCGTCATCTCCAACGCGGCGGCACCGTTCGGCGGCGTCAAGCAGTCCGGCCTGGGCCGCGAAGGCGGTTCCGAAGGCATCGAAGAGTACCTCTACACCCAGTACGTAGGTATCGCGGACCCCTACGCCGACTAGGGCATGTATCGGCCCGCCGCACTCGCAACAGGACGTTCGCAAAAGCGGCGGGCCGGCCCCTCGGACGGTTCCAAAGAAACGTCGCCCTTGTCCCTCTTTGGGGATCGAATCAGCGATGACACGACGGC
>NZ_JAWRXB010000058.1:0-1638 GCF_046535245.1 Paraburkholderia sp. SIMBA_030 | reverse complement strand
GCGCACTGGACCAGCAGCTTCAGCGCCGTCGAAGGCGTGAACACCGTGCAGGTCCGGCAGACCGATGTGGCCGGCAATGTCTCGGCGGCGACCAGCTTCAGCTTCACGCTCGACACGGCCGCCGCCGCGCCGGGGGTGGCGCTCGCCACCGACTCCGGCAGCAGCGCCACCGATCACGTGACCAACGCCGGTACCCTGACTCTCGGTGGTGTCGAAAGCGGCGCGACGGTCGAGTACTCGACCGATGGCGGCCACACGTGGAACACCAGCTTCACCGCTGCGGAAGGGACGAATGATGTCCAGGTCCGCCAGACCGACGTGGCCGGCAACGTCTCGGCGGCAACGGGCTTCAGCTTCACGCTCGACACGTCGGCTGCCGCGCCCGGGGTGGCGCTCGCGACCGACTCGGGCAGCAGCGCCACCGATCACGTGACCAACGCCGGTACCCTGACCCTTGGTGGTGTCGAGAGCGGCGCGACGGTCGAGTACTCGACCGATGGCGGCTCTACATGGAACACCGGCTTCAGCCCGGCCGAGGGCCTGAATAGCGTCGACGTCCGGCAGACCGACGTGGCCGGCAACGTGTCGGCGGCAACCAGCTTCAGCTTCACGCTCGACACGGCCGCCGCCGCGCCCGGGGTGGCGCTCGCCACCGATTCGGGCAGCAGCGCCACCGATCACGTCACCAACGCCGGTACCCTGACCCTTGGTGGCGTCGAAAGCGGCGCGACGGTCGAGTACTCGACCGATGGCGGCTCTACATGGAACACCGGCTTCAGTCCGGCCGAGGGCCAGAATAGCGTCGAGGTCCGGCAGACCGATGTCGCCGGCAACGTGTCGGCGGCAACCAGCTTCAGCTTCACGCTCGACACGTCGGCTGCCGCGCCCGGCGTGGCGCTCGCCACCGACTCGGGCAGCAGCGCCACCGATCACGTGACCAACGCCGGTACCCTGACTCTCGGTGGTGTCGAAAGCGGCGCGACGGTCGAGTACTCGACCGATGGCGGCCACACGTGGAACACCAGCTTCACCGCTGCGGAAGGGACGAATGATGTCCAGGTCCGCCAGACCGACGTGGCCGGCAACGTGTCGGCGGCAACCAGCTTCAGCTTCACGCTCGACACGTCGGCTGCCGCGCCCGGGGTGGCGCTCGCCACCGACTCGGGCAGCAGCGCCACCGATCACGTCACCAACGCCGGTACCCTGACTCTCGGTGGTGTCGAAAGCGGCGCGACGGTCGAGTACTCGACCGATGGCGGCCACACGTGGAACACCAGCTTCACCGCTGCGGAAGGGACGAATGATGTCCAGGTCCGGCAGACCGACGTGGCCGGCAATGTCTCGGCGGCAACCAGCTTCAGCTTCACGCTCGACACGTCGGCTGCGGCGCCCGGGGTGGCGCTCGCCACCGACTCCGGCAGCAGCGCCACCGATCACGTGACCAACGTCGGTACCCTGACCCTTGGTGGCGTCGAGAGTGGCGCGACGGTCGAGTACTCGACTGATGGCGGCTCTACATGGAACACCGGCTTCAGCCCGGCTGAGGGCCTGAATAGCATCGAGGTCCGGCAGACCGACGTGGCCGGCAATGTGTCGGCCGCAACCAGCTTCAGCTTTACGCTCGACACGTCGGCCGCC
>NZ_JAWRXB010000339.1:0-278 GCF_046535245.1 Paraburkholderia sp. SIMBA_030 | reverse complement strand
CACAAGCATTTTGTGAAGCCAATCAAGCGCGTTTACTCTACATTCCTGAACATGAGAAAACATGTTTTCGATTAATTGTACCTTCTATTAAATCTGATAATAAATTTCAAACTATCGAAGAAAATCTTACCTAAATTTATCTTTTGAAAGCTATTACGCCCATTTAGACCCAGCTATTGATTTTATAGCCATAAAATACGATGAGATGATGTATGACAACAACCGCGCTAGTCGTCGACGATGAAGTAGATTTATGTCGATTGATGCAAATTACCCTA
>NZ_JAWRXB010000338.1:0-278 GCF_046535245.1 Paraburkholderia sp. SIMBA_030 | reverse complement strand
GGTGGTCCACGTAAGATCAGCCCATTCTTCGTTCCGTCAACGATTGTGAACATGGTGGCAGGTCATCTGACTATCATGTATGGCCTGCGTGGCCCAAGCATCTCTATCGCGACCGCCTGTACTTCCGGCGTGCACAACATTGGCCATGCTGCGCGTATTATCGCGTATGGCGATGCTGACGTGATGGTTGCAGGTGGCGCAGAGAAAGCCAGTACGCCGCTGGGTGTTGGTGGTTTTGGCGCGGCACGTGCATTATCTACCCGCAATGATAACCCGCA
>NZ_JAWRXB010000337.1:0-278 GCF_046535245.1 Paraburkholderia sp. SIMBA_030 | reverse complement strand
AGCGTCGCATCTCAACTGTAGACCCTGGCCGCCCCCCTCCTTGGGGCGGCCAGGAGGCCTTTCAATGATTATCAACTTTGCGTCATTAATGTCGTCAACCCGAAGAGACGTCGGACCCTGAATGGCGTGCGGGGTTGCTGGGCTCCGGATTCCCGTGCGCGAATTAAAAATGTCAACTGGCGCTGGACGGAAGGCAGAAGTCGGCCAGGAGCAGCCATTCGATATGTCGGCATGAATCGTTGACAATCGCAAGTTCGTCAACGGGTTAACTCCGCACG
>NZ_JAWRXB010000336.1:0-279 GCF_046535245.1 Paraburkholderia sp. SIMBA_030 | reverse complement strand
CTGAGGTTTCTGTTGCACCTGCTGCCACCGCGTCGCCAACTTCAACACCAACCCCGACGGCGTCCCGTAACGAGAACGCGCGTGGTCAGTTAATTAAAGAGATCGGTGAACCCGCGGTTCTCTTAACCTCGGGAGAAAACACCCCTCCAACCATGACCTTTAAAGTTACGTCCATCAAACCCATCCAGTGCGACGCGCCGTACGCTGCGCCGCCCAACGGGATTGCGTTAGCGATTTCCATCGAAGCAACAACGACGCCGCAGTTCTCGGGACCACTGA
>NZ_JAWRXB010000335.1:0-279 GCF_046535245.1 Paraburkholderia sp. SIMBA_030 | reverse complement strand
GGCATGGGTGTTCATGTCGCCCATCAGCACCTGGTGTTTATAGCCGCCGATCAATTCGCGGATGTAGGCCAGTTGCAGGCTGCGCACGCGAGCGCCGAGCGCCAGATGCATCATGACCACCACCAGCGCCTCCGGACCTTCGCCAAAGCGCACCAGAACGGCCCCGCGACCCTTGGGCCCCGGCAGCGGGTGGTCTTCAACCGCCCACGGGCGCAAGCGGCTGAGCACACCATTGCTGTGCTGGCCGAGTCGTCCGAGGTTGCGGTTGAGTTGTTGATA
>NZ_JAWRXB010000334.1:0-279 GCF_046535245.1 Paraburkholderia sp. SIMBA_030 | reverse complement strand
ATGTCCGCGTCGAAAACCACTATGCCAGAGACGAGGACGCCCATATCGATTTCGGCTTCACCAAAACGCGGAACACGCCGGTCAAGCTCGACCGGCTGTTTGCCGAGGCCGATCTGCGCATCGCGACCGGCCTTGTCGAGCCGCATTTCATGGCCGGCTGGTCGGGCGGGCGAAAGGTCATCGCTCCCGGCGTTGCCCATCACGAAACGATCCGAACGTTCCATTCGGCACGCTTCATGGAAGATCCGTTGGCCGTCCAATGCAATCTGATCGGCAATC
>NZ_JAWRXB010000333.1:0-279 GCF_046535245.1 Paraburkholderia sp. SIMBA_030 | reverse complement strand
CCGATCGGCTCGCGCATCACGTGAACGGCGGGCCGGCCTACGGCGTGTATCCGATGCAGCCGGGCAGCGACGTCACGCTGGTGGGGCTGCTCGATCTCGACTCGCACAAGGGCGAGACGCCGTGGCACGAAATGCAGGACACCGCCGTGCGCATCCTCACCGCCGCGTCGGCAGTCGGCCTGCAGGGCATTCCGTTCCGCTCATCCGGGGGCGCCGGGATCCACATCTACTTCCTTTGGGACGAACCGCAGGACGCGCACAGCGTGCGCCAGGCGTTGC
>NZ_JAWRXB010000332.1:0-279 GCF_046535245.1 Paraburkholderia sp. SIMBA_030 | reverse complement strand
ACTTGAGCAAAGCACAACGCCGGCATCAATGCGCCGGCAACGAGTGTGCCGCGCGTCATCGCGAGATGGACGCGCTTGCGCGCGAGAAGGTTAGTCAGATAGTTCGCCAGGGTCGGGCGGGTCTTGTCGGCCATGTGAAATTGCATTTGCTTCACTCTCGGAAAAATGACGAAGGAATATGGTCGGGATCGGCCCGAAGGTCTTGTCGAGGTAATCGACGAGACTATCGAGGCTCGCCCATGTGCGTGGTTTTTTGCGTTGCGTGATTAGCTGCACCTC
>NZ_JAWRXB010000057.1:0-1665 GCF_046535245.1 Paraburkholderia sp. SIMBA_030 | reverse complement strand
CCTAGATGCTATGTGGGAGGGCAGCGACAGAAAGCCCGACTGGAGTAAAACGGGACTTGCACACTCGTTTTCTCCGAAGGAGCACGCAAATGGATACGCCTGACACAGCCCTCCGTGGGCAGAATACGACGGCAGGTGGCCGCCTGTACATGGCTTTTGAACTGGGCGAGAAGAACTGGAAGCTCTCACTGGGTGATGGCCAGCGCGCGCCCAGCCGCTGTACGGTCGCCGCCGGTGATACCACGGCGGTTCTCGCCGCCATCGCCAACGCCAGGGCGCGTTGCCATCTCGGCGCCGACGCACCCGTCTACAGCTGTTATGAAGCAGGCCGCGACGGTTTCTGGCTGCACCGCTGGCTGGCTGAACAGGGCGTCGTCAATCTCGTGGTGGATTCGGCCAGCATCGAGGTGAACCGCCGTGCGCGTCGCGCCAAGACAGACCGGCTTGACAGCGACAAGCTGCTGTCGATGCTCATGCGCTATTACGCGGGCGAGCGGCGCGTGTGGGCGGTGGCACGCATTCCCACCCCCGAGCAGGAGGACGACCGGCGCCTGCACCGCGAGCTCGAACGCCTGCGCAAAGAGCAGACCGCGCACACCAACCGGATCCGCTCCCTGCTGGTACTGCACAATCTTCGGGTCCGGTCTGTCGGCGGCCGCATCTGGACGCACTGGTGGACCCGTCAGCGCGAGTTGCTGGCGCCCGGCCTGCGCGCCGAGATTGAGCGCGAATGTGAGCGGCTCGCGCTGGTGCGCCAGCAGATCCGCCTGCTCGAAGTGCAGCAGGAGCGGCAGGTGCGCAGCGGCGCACATCCCGGCATGGCGCTGCTCGCCCAGCTTGCCGGCATCGGTGCAGGCAGCGCGTGGACGCTCGTCAGGGAACTGTTCGGCTGGCGGCAGTTTCGCAACCGCCGCGAAGTGGCCGGCTGTCTGGGCCTGACGCCCACGCCGTATGCCAGCGGCACCAGCGAGGTTGAACTCGGTATCAGCAAGGCGGGCAACCGGCGATGTCGCTGGCTGATGGTTGAACTCGCCTGGAGCTGGCTGCGCCTGCAGCCCGGCAGCCAGCTCAGCCACTGGTTCAACGAGCGCTTTGCCGGTACCGGCAAGCGGATGCGGCGCATCGGTATCGTCGCGCTCGCACGCCGTCTGGCGATCGCCCTGTGGCGTTATCTCGAGTACGGCGAGATCCCCGTCGGTGCGATACTCAAGCCGCGCGACGTCAACACCGTGAGGGCCTGAATGACTGAATGACATCGGATACAGCAACAGTATGTAAAGGTCAACGCGCCCGGAACACGCTCGGGCTACCCATTGCGGGTGGCCGTTTCCCTAGATGGGGCGCGTCGGTAACAGGGTAGCTCCAGCGCTTCGCGCATGCGGCATGAGGTGACCGGCCTGTCAGGCCGGCACGGATAGAAGGTCGACCCGGCACTGACCGGTCAACAGACACCCTGACCTGAATGACATTGACATGCCAGGCTGCAACAAGGTTTACGCGATGAGCGTCGGTACCGTCCTTTATGCAACGGTCTCTACGGCCAGCCTGCGTCTGGTCATGGTAGGTGACCGCGCAGGCTGGCCGTAGAGACCGGACAAGGAGGTTTACTTCGCATAACAGAATGTTTATCGTGAACCGGGCTTGACTTTCACTTCCCCATAGAAG
>NZ_JAWRXB010000331.1:0-279 GCF_046535245.1 Paraburkholderia sp. SIMBA_030 | reverse complement strand
CTTACGGCGTGGAAACGGTCAACGTCACCACCCCCGGCCGTCGTGCGATCAACATCACCAGAGACGTCGGCGTCGGTGCGCCAGGGGTCTTCAGCGGTGCGGTCAACGGTGCCATCGGGCCATTCCTGCGCAGCGTCAACGGCCCATACACGGAAGTGAACCAGGAAACCGGCGCCGTCGAAACCTTCGTCGGCGATCCGAACCTCACCGAAGCCGTGACCGGCAGCCCCAACAACACCAACTTCGTGCGCATCCAGGGGCCCGCCGGGACTATCGAGA
>NZ_JAWRXB010000330.1:0-279 GCF_046535245.1 Paraburkholderia sp. SIMBA_030 | reverse complement strand
CATGCCGTCAAGCCAACGACAGCGAACGACAGCCCACGAAGGCCGGCGCGGCGCCGCATAACAAGGACATCCCCATGACCACTCGCAGAAACTTCATCCAGATGCTCGGCGGCAGCGTGGCCGGGCTCGCCGCGCAAGGCGCGGGCTCGCTCGGCGGCCTGACCGGAATCGCCGGCGTGGGCGCGCTGACGGCCAGCGGCGCGGCGTCGGCGGCCGCGCCGCTCACCATCGCGTTTCCGACCGACGTGCCGTCATGGGATCCGCTCGTGCGCGTGGCGC
>NZ_JAWRXB010000329.1:0-279 GCF_046535245.1 Paraburkholderia sp. SIMBA_030 | reverse complement strand
GCGCGATGCAGTCGATAACCTCGCCCTTCTGGATGAGATAGTCGGGATCGGGCAGGATCGATGCAACGGCCATCGGCGTTTTGGTACTGGACAGCATCGAGCCGAGGCCATTTTGCTGACCGCCGTTGCCACCACCGAGTGGACCGGCACCAGGCGTACCACCGTTCGCAGGCGGTTGAATCTCCTGCCCTTGGCCACCGTCGCCGTACATCATGCCCTTCTCCATCTTGCGCTGTGCGGGCGTCAGCGGCAGCTTCTGCTGCTGGCCCTGCACACGTA
>NZ_JAWRXB010000328.1:0-279 GCF_046535245.1 Paraburkholderia sp. SIMBA_030 | reverse complement strand
CTGTTTTGATGCACATTTCGGCTCGCAGCATTTCAGGCGCTTGCTTTCCTTCTCCGGATCGCTTCCGGCCATAACGTCAAGGATGAAGAACGTGGACTATATCTCGACCCGCGGCGAGGCCCCTTCTCTCGGCTTTTGCGATGCGCTTCTGACGGGTCTTGCCCGCGACGGCGGTCTCTACGTTCCGCGTCAATGGCCGCAGTTCTCCAAGAAGGACATCCGGGCGCTGCGCGGCAAGAGCTATCAGGATATCGCGTTCACGATTCTCTCGCCCTTCAC
>NZ_JAWRXB010000056.1:0-1699 GCF_046535245.1 Paraburkholderia sp. SIMBA_030 | reverse complement strand
CCATTGCTCAAATGGTGAGGAGGTGGTACAGGAATATCAACCTGTTATCCATCGCCTACGCCTTTCGGCCTCGGCTTAGGTCCCGACTAACCCTGAGCGGACGAGCCTTCCTCAGGAAACCTTAGGCATTCGGTGGAGGGGATTCTCACCCCTCTTTCGCTACTCATACCGGCATTCTCACTTCTAAGCGCTCCACAAGTCCTTCCGGTCTTGCTTCACAGCCCTTAGAACGCTCTCCTACCACTGTTCGAAGAACAGTCCGCAGCTTCGGTGATACGTTTAGCCCCGGTACATTTTCGGCGCAGAGTCACTCGACCAGTGAGCTATTACGCACTCTTTAAATGGTGGCTGCTTCTAAGCCAACATCCTGGTTGTCTAAGCAACTCCACATCCTTTTCCACTTAACGTATACTTTGGGACCTTAGCTGGCGGTCTGGGCTGTTTCCCTTTCGACTACGGATCTTATCACTCGCAGTCTGACTCCCAAGGATAAGTCATCGGCATTCGGAGTTTGACTGAATTCGGTAACCCGGTAGGGGCCCCTAGTCCAATCAGTGCTCTACCTCCGAGACTCTTACCTTGAGGCTAGCCCTAAAGCTATTTCGGAGAGAACCAGCTATCTCCAGGTTCGATTGGCATTTCACCCCTACCCACACCTCATCCCCGCACTTTTCAACGTGCGTGGGTTCGGGCCTCCATTCAGTGTTACCTGAACTTCACCCTGGACATGGGTAGATCACCTGGTTTCGGGTCTACGACCACGTACTCAATTCGCCCTATTCAGACTCGCTTTCGCTGCGGCTCCGCATCTTCTGCTTAACCTTGCACGGGATCGTAACTCGCCGGTTCATTCTACAAAAGGCACGCCATCACCCGTTAACGGGCTCTGACTACTTGTAGGCACACGGTTTCAGGATCTCTTTCACTCCCCTTCCGGGGTGCTTTTCACCTTTCCCTCACGGTACTGGTTCACTATCGGTCACTAGGGAGTATTTAGCCTTGGGAGATGGTCCTCCCGGATTCCGACGGAATTTCACGTGTTCCGCCGTACTCAGGATCCACTCAGGAGAGAACGAAGTTTTGACTACAGGGCTGTTACCTCCTATGGCGGGCCTTTCCAGACCTCTTCATCTACCTCGTTCCTTTGTAACTCCGTACAGAGTGTCCTACAACCCCAAGAGGCAAGCCTCTTGGTTTGGGCTGGTCCCGTTTCGCTCGCCGCTACTCAGGGAATCGCATTTGCTTTCTCTTCCTCCGGGTACTTAGATGTTTCAGTTCCCCGGGTCTGCCTTCTCATATCCTATGTATTCAGATATGGATACCACTCCATTACGAGTGGTGGGTTTCCCCATTCGGAAATCTCCGGATCAAAGCTTGCTTACAGCTCCCCGAAGCATATCGGTGTTCGTCCCGTCCTTCATCGGCTCCTAGTGCCAAGGCATCCACCGTGCGCCCTTTCTAACTTAACCGTTAAAAAGAATCACTACGTGATATCTTGCATTACTAATTGAATGTGAATTACTTCTGTTATCTAGTTTTCAAAGAACAACATCTCGAAGAATCGAATGATCCTTCAAAACTAAACAAGACAGGGAACGTTCTGTTTATAAGACCCAAGGTCTTATATTCCGTTAAAATCCTTAGAAAGGAGGTGATCCAGCCGCACCTTCCGATACGGCTACCTTGTTACGACTTCACC
>NZ_JAWRXB010000327.1:0-279 GCF_046535245.1 Paraburkholderia sp. SIMBA_030 | reverse complement strand
AGATGAAATCAACGGGCGAAGTTATGGGCGTGGGCAAAACCTTTGGCGAAGCATTCTACAAGGCCATTATCGGTAGTAACGAGCGTCTGCCAGGCTTGCCAACTGAAGGCGAAACAAAAACCGTCTTTATCTCAGTTCGTGACAGCGACAAAGCCCAAATCGCTCCGATTGCTCGTCAGCTTGCAGACTTTGGTTTTAAGATTGTCTCGACCACTGGCACGCAAAAAGTACTGAGCGACGCTGGTATCGAAAGCCAGCAAATCAACAAGGTCACTGAAG
>NZ_JAWRXB010000326.1:0-279 GCF_046535245.1 Paraburkholderia sp. SIMBA_030 | reverse complement strand
CGGCGAAGCGGTCGAACGGAAGCCAGATTTCTTCCGCGAGCATCGGCACGCCGTCTATCAACCGAAGACGCGACATCTGAATGACCTTGGCGCCATTCGGAATCTGCAAGGTCGCGGCGACTGCCGACGGCGCCTCCACGACCTCGCGGCGCAGGATGCGGCTCTCGGGAATGCGCCGCTCGCCCTGCCGGGTCTGGAATCTGAAGAACCTGAAGAGAGAACTGTCGAAGCTCGCGCGGCGCACAAACGTTCCGCGCCCCTGGAACCGCTCCAGCAGCC
>NZ_JAWRXB010000325.1:0-279 GCF_046535245.1 Paraburkholderia sp. SIMBA_030 | reverse complement strand
CACCTGAGTCAGCCGACCAGGGACGGCCTGCCGCCCGTATTCACCGACACGCAATATGAAGCGCTTGGCGTGCCGCGCAATCCTGCGATTCCCGCGAACAGGGACCCGAAGTTCTTCGATATGGGGGTATGTGGGCCGTTTCGTGATGATCTCGCGAAACAGACGCAGTACTGCGGCATGTTCCTCACGCCGACGCTGCGCAATGTCGCGAACCGCAAGGTGTTTTTCCACAATGGCGTCTATCACGACCTGAAGCAGGTGATGGACTTCTATAACCTG
>NZ_JAWRXB010000324.1:0-279 GCF_046535245.1 Paraburkholderia sp. SIMBA_030 | reverse complement strand
CTTCTGCGCCATCCGAAACGCAGCGTCGATCCTTGGGGCACAGTGCTGGCCGGCGATTGGCCGGAGACATGGACACAGGTCTATGCAACCAAGAAATATTTCCTCATCGACCCGACCATGCGTTATCTCGGCCAGACGCACAGGCCGTTCCGCTGGCGCGAAGGACTTGCTGCCTACCGGCGCGATCCGCATCAGCGCCGCATGGAGCAGATGATGGCCGACGCCGCACAGCATGGGCTGGGCGACGGCTACGTCTTCCCGGTTCACGGCCGTAGTGGC
>NZ_JAWRXB010000323.1:0-279 GCF_046535245.1 Paraburkholderia sp. SIMBA_030 | reverse complement strand
ACACATCCGCAATGGGCGTGGGATGTGGGCCTGAACGGTCGTCCACATGATTTAGGTAATATCTCAGCTTATCTCGGCAAACCGACCGGACTGGAAGATTACATCGGCTGGCTGGGGAATAACTTCGATCCGTCCATCTCATGGAAAGACCTTGAATGGATCCGCGATTTCTGGGATGGCCCGATGGTGATCAAAGGGATCCTCGATCCGGAAGATGCGCGCGATGCAGTACGTTTTGGTGCTGATGGAATTGTGGTTTCTAACCACGGTGGCCGCCAG
>NZ_JAWRXB010000055.1:0-1786 GCF_046535245.1 Paraburkholderia sp. SIMBA_030 | reverse complement strand
ACGCTCGACTACGCGCGCAGCATCATCGACATGTACGAGCCGCGCAAACGCTTCGATTCGGGCACGTGGGGAATCATGGGCATTGGCATGGGCTTCGCGATCGGCGCGGCGGTGACGAGCGGCAAACCGGTTGTCGCGATCGAAGGCGACAGCGCGTTCGGCTTCAGCGGCATGGAACTCGAAACCATCTGCCGCTACGACTTACCGGTCTGCACGATCGTCTTCAACAACAACGGCGTGTATCGCGGCACCGACGTGAACCCGACGGGCGGCAAGGACGTCGCGCCGACCGTGTTCGTGAAGGGCGCGCGCTACGACAGGATGATCGAGGCTTTCGGCGGGGTCGGCTACAACGCGACCACGCCGGAAGAACTGACGAAGGCGCTCGTCGAAGCGATCGCATCGGGCAAGCCGACCTTGATCAACGCCGTCATCGATGAAGCGGCCGGCACCGAAAGCGGCCGCCTGACCAATCTGAATCCGCAAAGCGCGGCGATGAAAAAGTAATCCAGGGCAACTACGGAGATATCACTGTGACCAAACCTCTCGAAGGCATCAAGATCATCGACTTCACCCACGTACAGGCCGGCCCCGCGTGCACCCAGCTGCTCGCCTGGTTCGGCGCCGACGTGATCAAGGTTGAACGCCCGGGCTCGGGCGACGTCACGCGCAACCAGTTGCGCGACATCCCCGACGCCGACGCGCTGTACTTCACGATGCTCAACAGCAACAAGAAGTCGCTCACGCTGGATACGAAAAAGCCCGAAGGCAAGGAAGTGCTCGAAAAGCTGATTCGCGAATCTGACGTGCTGGTCGAGAATTTCGGTCCGGGCGCGCTGGACCGGATGGGCTTTTCGTGGGAACGCCTGAACGAACTCAATCCGAAGATGATCGTCGCTTCGGTGAAGGGCTTCAGCGACGGCCATCACTACGACGACCTGAAGGTCTACGAAAACGTCGCGCAATGCGCAGGCGGCGCGGCGTCCACCACCGGCTTCTGGGACGGTCCGCCGACCATCAGCGCCGCAGCGCTCGGCGACAGCAACACCGGCATGCATCTGGCGATCGGCATTCTGACCGCGCTGATCGGGCGCGACAAGACCGGCAAGGGCCAGAAGGTCGCGGTGTCGATGCAGGACAGCGTGCTGAACCTGTGCCGCGTGAAGCTGCGGGACCAGCAGCGGCTGGAGCGCGTGGGTTATCTCGAGGAATATCCGCAATATCCGCACGGCGAATTCAGCGATGTGGTGCCGCGCGGCGGCAATGCGGGCGGCGGCGGTCAGCCGGGTTGGGTGCTCAAGTGCAAGGGCTGGGAAACGGATCCGAACGCATACATCTACTTCACGATTCAGGGCCATGCATGGGAGCCGATCTGCAAGGCACTCGGCAAACCCGAGTGGATCGATGACCCGGCTTACAAGACCGCTGAAGCACGTCAACCGCATATCTTCGAGATCTTCGGAACCATCGAAGCCTGGCTCGCCGACAAGACCAAATTCGAAGCGGTCGACATCTTGCGCAAGTTCGACATTCCGTGCGCGCCAGTGCTGACGATGAAGGAACTGGCCAACGATCCGTCATTGCGCGCGAGCGGCACGATCGTTGAAGTGCCGCACAAGAAACGCGGCACGTATCTGACGGTCGGCAGTCCGATCAAGTTCTCCGATATGAAGCCGGAAGTCACCGCGTCGCCGCTGCTCGGCGAGCACACGGACGAAGTGCTGGCGAGTCTTGGCTATAGCCAGCAGGAAATCTTCAACCTGCGCGAAGTCAAAGCGGTTTGACG
>NZ_JAWRXB010000322.1:0-279 GCF_046535245.1 Paraburkholderia sp. SIMBA_030 | reverse complement strand
CGGCGGTGATGACGCATGCGACCAAGAGGTAGATGGCGGTGGGCAGCCAGGAACCGGTGTCTTTGAGCCATTGCGTTGCCAACAACGGGGCGAGTGAGCCAGCGAAGATCGAGGTGACCTGCGATCCCAGCGAGACCCCGGAGTAGCGCATCCTGGTGGGGAAGAGCTCAGCCATGATGGCCGGCTGCCCGGCGTACATGAACGCATGCAGGCACAAGCCGATGGTGGTTGCGAGAACGATGATCACCGGGTTGCGGGTGTCGAACATGGGGAAGGCGA
>NZ_JAWRXB010000321.1:0-279 GCF_046535245.1 Paraburkholderia sp. SIMBA_030 | reverse complement strand
AAACCTCTCTTTTTCCAACCCCACCAAGCTGTTACTGTACTCGATCAAAGCCCAACGCCTCTGGATCGGATGCCGACTTGATACGTCCCCTCCTGCTGTCACTCAGCCTGGCCTTGAGCTTTCCCGCCGTCGCGATGGTGAGCGAAAGCCACGGATACGCGCAGTTCGGCATGCTCAAGTACCCAGCCACATTCACCCACTTCGACTGGGTCAACCCGCAAGCGCCCAAAGGCGGCACCTTGCGGGCCATGGCATTCGGTACCTTCGACACGCTCAACC
>NZ_JAWRXB010000320.1:0-280 GCF_046535245.1 Paraburkholderia sp. SIMBA_030 | reverse complement strand
AATTTGAGCATGCCGATTTTGAACAGAGCCGCTGAATTGCAGGACGAAGTGACCGAATGGCGCCGTCACATCCACGCCCGTCCGGAGCTTCTTTTCGCGGTGGAGAACACGGCAGCCTTTGTCTCCGAAAAGCTGAAGGAGTTCGGCGTCGACGAAATCGTCACCGGCATCGGCCGCACCGGCGTTGTCGGCCTGATCAAGGGAAATGGCGGCGGCAGCCGCACCATCGGCCTGCGCGCCGATATGGACGCCCTGCCGCTGACCGAAATTTCAGGCAAGC
>NZ_JAWRXB010000319.1:0-280 GCF_046535245.1 Paraburkholderia sp. SIMBA_030 | reverse complement strand
CGGCGAGCTGGATTTTGGTCACTACGATACTGGCGTGACGCTGGCTGCGGGTTTTCTGGCCCTGATCCTTGCGCCAGAGTTTTTCCAGCCATTACGCGATCTCGGTACGTTTTATCATGCTAAAGCCCAGGCTGTTGGTGCAGCTGACAGTCTGAAAACGTTTATGGAAACCCCGCTCGCCCATCCGCAGCGCGGTGAGGCGGAATTAGCATTGACCGATCCGCTGACCATTGAGGCCGAGGATCTGTTTATCACGTCGCCGGAAGGTAAAACGCTGGCC
>NZ_JAWRXB010000318.1:0-280 GCF_046535245.1 Paraburkholderia sp. SIMBA_030 | reverse complement strand
AAGCGTGATCATTTCCGCCAGTGGATTTTCTGTGCCAAGCACGTTGGAGACATGAGTAATTGCCAGCAGGCGAGTTTTCTCATCAAACAGCGTAGGCAGCGTCTCCAGTTGCAACGTACCGTCGGGATTGAGCGGGATCACACGCAGCTCTGCGCCAACGCGTGCGCAAAGCATCTGCCAGGGAACAATGTTAGCGTGGTGCTCCATCTGACTTATGATGATGTTATCGCCCGCCCGCACGTTGCTGTTGCCCCAGCTATTGGCGACCAGATTGATCCCT
>NZ_JAWRXB010000317.1:0-281 GCF_046535245.1 Paraburkholderia sp. SIMBA_030 | reverse complement strand
GGTTTTAAGGATCCGGCTTATTTTGCGCGCTTTTTTAATCGTTTAGTCGGTTGCTCGCCCAGTGCTTATCGTGCCAAAAAAGTACCTGTGACGTGAAAATCCCTTAGCCTTAACGGGAAACCAGGCACCACCTGCTATTCCCCTTTCTCCGCCTGGAGCAAGGGGATGTAGTAACGTTAAAAATCGCTAAAAGCGACCTCGATCACAAAACCGTACCCGACCTGAAAAGTACCAGCCATTGTCCCAAAAGTGTCTTCCCGTAATCGCCCCTGCAAGCTTCA
>NZ_JAWRXB010000316.1:0-281 GCF_046535245.1 Paraburkholderia sp. SIMBA_030 | reverse complement strand
TTGCGTCAGATCGAGGCTGCGCGAGGAGACTGGATCGTCTACTATGAGCCAAGACGGCCGAGCGGAGATCTGATGAAAACGGGTGGCAAGCAGGCATATTTCGCAACAGCCAGGATCACCGACATCATCCAGGATCCGTCGAAGGCCGACCACTTCTATGCGCTGGTCGACGACTTCCTTCCCTTTTCGATCATGCCGTACCCTTCAAGGACGCGGACCACTATTATGAGGACGGCCTTCGCAAGGAGGACGGCTCTACGAACAAGGGCGCCTTCGGGCGC
>NZ_JAWRXB010000315.1:0-282 GCF_046535245.1 Paraburkholderia sp. SIMBA_030 | reverse complement strand
TGCCAAGCCACCGCTTGGGCATCCGGCATGGAAAATTCTCCCGCTGCTTGGCCCTCATCGAGAACCACCCGGATGACGTCCTGCCAAGCATCCATTTGGCTCCGCACGGTGGCCGATAACAGCTCACTGCGACGCCCGAGGGTCCATGCGTCCACCCACACTGCCGTCACGTCCAAACGCTTCGCTTCGAGCATGGTTTCCACCAAGTAGCCCAGGCGCGCACCGGGACCGGCGATCACTTCGAGGGTCGACCGAACCTCTGCGATCTCCTCTGAGACGATC
>NZ_JAWRXB010000054.1:0-1837 GCF_046535245.1 Paraburkholderia sp. SIMBA_030 | reverse complement strand
TCGGTCAGCGTCGAGGGGAACAGCGAAAAAATCTCGCCCCAGCCGAAGAACACCACGCCCGACAGCAGCACGAACAGCACCGCGTTCTCGCGCGTGAGCAGCCATAGCGCCATCGCCACGCCTTCAAGGGCGAACGCGAAGAACATCGTGTTTTCACGGCCGACCTTGTCGGACACCCAGCCGAACAGCGGCCGCGTGAGGCCGTTCGTGAAGCGGTCGATGGTCAGCGCGAGCGGCAGCGCCGCCATGCCGAACACGAGCACCTTGGTCACGCCGAAGTCGGCGGCGAAGGTGGCCATCTGCGAGGTGACCATCAGGCCCGAGGTGGACATCATGGTCATCATCGCGAACATCAGCCAGAACACGGGCGTTTTGAGCGTCTGCGACGGGCGCAGATTCGCCACCGCGGAAGCGCCGGAACCGGCAGCGGTCGCTACGGCGCTGTCATGCGAAGGCGGCACGCGCAAACCCTGCGAGGCCAGCAAGCCGACCACTGCGAACGCAATGCCGAACATCCACAACGTGGCGTCGATCCCGCGCGCCTGCAGCGAGGCCGCGATCGGAAAAGTCGTGACGATCGCGCCCATGCCGTAGCCGGCCGCCACGGCGCCCGCCGCGAAGCCGCGCTGCTTCGGAAACCAGCGCACCATCAGGCCCACCACGCCGACATAGACGATGCCGGTGCCCAGCCCGCCGACCACGCCGTAAGTCAGATAGAGCATCGGCGCGCTTTGCACCTGCGAGGCCAGCACCCAGCTCAGGCCCGACATCACGGTGCCGATCGAGATCAGCATGCGCGGGCCGAAGCGGTCGATCAGCTTGCCCTGAAACGGCGAGAAGAAGGTTTGCAGAATGATCAGCAGCGAGAACGTCACTTGCAGTTCCGGCAGCGCGACGCCCAGTTTCGCGGCGAGCGGTTTGGTCATCAGCGTCCAGACGTATTGCGGGCTCGAGATCGCCATCATGCAGACGAGACCGAGTCCGAGCTGAAGCCAGCGGTTGTGCGCGGCGGACGTCGAGACGTTCTCGATATCCGCTGATGTCATAGGTTGAGAGCGTGTGGTCATGCTGACTCCGGTTACTGAGCGAAGCCCGCCGGCGATCAGCGGACGTGCAGCGTCCTCCGGGCCTGTAGGCCGGACCTGCGGTTCGATTGAAAAAAAGCGCGCGTGCTCTTACCAGCCCGCGGCAGCCCCGTCACTGCGCGGATCGTAGCCCGCTTCGATTAATCCATCCGGATACCGAACGATTGCACCGGCGTGTCCCATTGCTTCGTCGTAAGCCTGCATCGTCTCGACCTCGTGACCCAGCGCTTCGAGCCGTGCCACGGTGCCGGGCGCAAAACGCGCTTCGAGCTTGAGCGTATCGGTCGACTGGCCCCACGTGCGGCCGAGCAGCCAGCGCGGCGCGTCGATCGCGGCTTGCGGATTCCAGCCGAAGTGCGCGATGCGCGAGAACACCGCGCTTTGCGATTGCGGCTGACCGTCGCCGCCCATGTTTCCGTACGCCATCGTGCGGCCGTCGTCGAAACGCGCGAGCGCCGGGTTCAACGTATGGAAAGGCCTGCGCAACGGCGTCAGCGGATTCAGCGCGTGTTCGTCGAGCGAGAAACTGCAGCCGCGGTTCTGCCAGTTGATGCCCGAGCCCGCCAGCACGATGCCGCTGCCGAATTCGTGATAAATGCTCTGGATGAAGCTCACCGACACGCCGTCGCTATCGGTGACGCCGAGCCAGACTGTGTCGCCCGGCCCGCGGCCGGCGCCCCACGGCGCGGCCTGCGTCGGTGAGAAGCGTGCGGCCATCGCGTCGAGCGCCGCGGGTTCGAGCAGCGCGCGCG
>NZ_JAWRXB010000314.1:0-282 GCF_046535245.1 Paraburkholderia sp. SIMBA_030 | reverse complement strand
GAGAGGAATTTTATAATTTTGAAGAGATAAATTTGTTGGAGTTACTCTCTTAATGATTTTTTATTTAAATACATCAGATGAGAATCCTAGTAATCATATTGTGTTTTTACTTTACATCGTCTTGTAATGATAAAGTGAAATATGAAAATGATTTTGTAATTTTTAAGACCAATCCAAAAATTGAAAATGTTTCGTTCTATTGGAAAGATGATAACGGAGTAATTCTTAAAAGTATTGATCATTTAAAAAGTAAAGTAGAACGGGATAAGAAAATATTAAAGT
>NZ_JAWRXB010000313.1:0-282 GCF_046535245.1 Paraburkholderia sp. SIMBA_030 | reverse complement strand
CTTGATGATCGCGAACCAGAATTCGAGCTCGCCGTACGACTTGACGCTCGCCAGATTGATGCCGTTGATGACGACGAAGAAGCCGAGCGCCGACACCCACGTCGGCAGAGTCGGCCACCAGTAGTGCATGTAGATGCCGACCGCCGACAGTTCCGCCATGCTCACGAGCACGTAGAGCACCCAGTAATTCCAGCCGGAGAGAAAGCCTGCAAACGGGCCGAAGTATTTATCGGCGAAATAGCTGAACGAACCGGCGACGGGCTCGTCGACCACCATCTCGCC
>NZ_JAWRXB010000312.1:0-284 GCF_046535245.1 Paraburkholderia sp. SIMBA_030 | reverse complement strand
GCCGAGATCGGCAAGCATCTCGACAACGGTGGCGCGGACTTCCTCGTCGTCCTCGGCAACAAGGATGGTCTCCTGGCCACCGGTCGCCGGGCCATGGTCGCCTTCAGTCAGCAGATCTTCTTCCTCCAGAGTGCGCGGCAGATAGAGACGAACGGTGGTGCCCTGTCCGATCTCCGAATAGATTTTCACATGGCCGCCGGATTGCTTGACGAAGCCGTAGACCATGGAAAGACCAAGACCTGTCCCTTTGCCTTCAGGTTTGGTGGAAAAAAACGGCTCGAAGA
>NZ_JAWRXB010000053.1:0-1964 GCF_046535245.1 Paraburkholderia sp. SIMBA_030 | reverse complement strand
CGCGTCCCATCGCTTGAGGCTGTAGTCGAGTGCCCTGGCGATCGCCGATCCCTCGGAGACCAGTTTGCGCTGACCGGTCATCCAGTCGTGCAATGCATCGGCAATGGGCCGGGCGCGCTCCTGGCGGACCTCACGTCTTCGATCGGGCTTGAGTTCTGCGACGTCGCGCTCGACGTCGTAAAGTGCACCGAAGTACTTCAGCGCCTGCTCGGCGACCTGGCTCTTGTTGCTGGCGTGCAGTTCGAAGAACTTCCTTCTTGCATGAGCAGCACAGCCGATTTCAGTGATGCCCAGCTCGAATCCGGCCTTGTAGGCGCTGTAGTCGTCACATACCAGCTTGCCCCGCCATTTGCCGAGGAACGTGCGAGCATGTTCGCCAGCACGGCTATCCGCGAATTCATAGACCACTGCGCGCACGTCGGCGAACGGCGTGGTGGCATACGCCCATACATAGGCGCGCTGCGTCTTGCCTTTACCGGGAATCAGCATTTGCACCGGCGTCTCATCAGCGTGCAGCACACCCTGTTGCAGAAGCTCGTCGCGAAGCGCGTCAACCAGCGGCTGCAACCGCACGCCGCAAACGCCGACCCACTCGCCGAGCGTTGATTGGGCAATCGCCAGGCCCGCGCGCTCGAAGATGCGTTCCTGACGGTACAGGGGTAAGTGATCGCCGTACTTGGCGACGAGCACCTGCGCGAGTAACCCGGCGGTGGGGATGCCCTTGTCGATCACATGAGGCGGAACCGGGGCCTGGATCAGCGTCTCGCACGCCTTGCACGCCCACTTGCCGCGGATGTGCCGCTCGACCGTGAATACGCCCGGCGTATAGTCCAGTTTCTCGCTGGTGTCCTCGCCGATACGCACGCGCTGGCAACCGCAGGAGCAGGTGATGTCGTCGGGTTCGTGGTGGATATCCGTGCGCGGCAGGTGCGGCGGCAAGGGCGCGCGCTTTGGCTTCTGACGTTGCTTATCCGGTGGCGTATCCGGCTGCAACTGCTCAAGTTCGATTTCGAGTGCGGCCAGATCGGCGTCGATGGCCTCATTGAGCAGACTCATCTGCTCGACGTTGAGCTGCTCGCTGCGCTTGCCGAAATGCAGGCGCTTGAGCACGGCAATCTCGTGTGTGAGCTGGTCGATGCGCGTCTGACGGTAGCGCAGTTCCCGCTCGTTCTCGCCGACCTGAGCCATCAATTGCGCAGCCAGCGTGCGCAGTTCGTCGGGGCTCAGAGCGTCGAGGTCAGCGGGTGAGTTCATGCGGCCAGTCTGCCAGAACCCAACCCGCTGCGGAAGCAAGCCAGTTTACGTCCTTGGGGGTATTACACAACCGTGATCGCGTGATCGTGTGTGAGTGTCTGCCAGGGTAGCCCCGTCACCAGCGCTCGCAGCTGCTCGGGATTCAGAGCGGTGGCGACCGCCTGGTCCCCATTCGTCCAGATGAACCGCCCCTTGTTCAGGCGACGCGCGGCCAGCCAGATACCGAACCCGTCGTACACGAGCACCTTCATGCGCGTCGAGTGCCTGTTGGCAAACAGATAGGCGTGGTGCGGCCGTGCCGCGCCGAACACCTTCACGACACGCGCAAGGATCGTATCGATGCCCGCACGCATATCGATGGGCTCGGTTGCCAGCCAGATCGCGTCGATGCGGATCATCGCAGCCACCCTTGCAACCAGGCGGCGCAATCGGCTGCAGCACAAAGCGGCCAGCGCACCATGACGGTCGCCGCCCCCCGGCGCACTTCGATCTGAATCTCCCTCGAAGCGGGCATCGCGCCCGGCGCTTCCAGTTGCAGTGGAACAAACTCCGCCGGCGGTACGCTCATCGACTGGCGCGCCTCACGCGCGAGGTCCTGTTCCTCCTGTGCAGCCACCCATCGGCGCAACAAATTCGCATTCAACTGGTAATGCAGCGCGACCGCAGCGATCGACACATTCGGCTGCATCGCCGCACGGATCACCTTCTCC
>NZ_JAWRXB010000311.1:0-284 GCF_046535245.1 Paraburkholderia sp. SIMBA_030 | reverse complement strand
AATCATCGGTGCCAGGGTAAAGATGACGCGATCCGAGAATTTCGGGATCCAGTCTTCTTTAAAGAACATTTTGATCATGTCCGCAACCAGCTGGAGCGAACCGCCCCAGCCAACACGGTTAGGTCCGTAACGGTTCTGGAACAGACCCAGCAGGCGACGTTCGCCAAAGCTCATGAATGCCCCGCAGGTGACAACCACCAGCAGGATCACCACCGCTTTGAGGATGGTCAGCAGGATCTCAATCAGTTCCGGTGATATCCAACTCATTGTTGTGCCTCCTTGAG
>NZ_JAWRXB010000310.1:0-284 GCF_046535245.1 Paraburkholderia sp. SIMBA_030 | reverse complement strand
AATCCCTTTCATCGACAACACCCTGGGCCACGACCGAGCCATCGAGATCCATAAGTCCTTGGGCAAGCCGGCACTGTATCTGCTCTTAGCCCATGGTCTGTTCATCGCCATCGGATACGGCGCGGCAGAGGGATTGGACCCCATTTCGGAATCCGTATCGCTCTGGGTCAACGTCCCCGACATGTGGTTGGCGTACATCTCCGCGCTGCTGTTTGTCGCCGTCGTCGTCACGTCCCTGGTTGCCGTTCGACGCCGGTTCCCTTACGAATTCTGGTACGCCGTCC
>NZ_JAWRXB010000309.1:0-284 GCF_046535245.1 Paraburkholderia sp. SIMBA_030 | reverse complement strand
CGGCAAGACATCGATCGCGCCAATGTTCACCATCAACCGCCAGAGCCCTGTCGCAAAGGCGGCGCTGATCATCGTCGATGAATGCTCGATGGTGGACGAGGCGCTCGGCAGGGACCTGATGAGCTTCGGCACGCCGATCCTGGTGCTCGGTGATCCCGGCCAGCTGCCTCCGGTTTCGGGCGGAGGCTATTTCACCAATCAGGATCCGGATTACCTGCTGACGGATATTCACCGCCAGGCACGCGACAATCCGATCATCAAGCTTGCCATGCAGGTACGCGAAG
>NZ_JAWRXB010000308.1:0-284 GCF_046535245.1 Paraburkholderia sp. SIMBA_030 | reverse complement strand
CGACGAGTTCCTGATCGAGTCGTGCCATGCCTTAGCTGTCGCCTTCCGAACCGGAACTGTTGGTGCTGCGTGGACTTACCGGGGGAAGGCCCGGCTCGGAATCAAGGGCTTCCGAAAGCGCGTCGTGGATATGGGCATACAGGTCACCGTGCTCCCCCACCGGCATCGCGTTGATCCGGCCCAGTGCGTCCAGTGCTCGGTCCACGAGGGCATCACCGGTGGGGAGTGGTGTGTCTGGCCATTGAATCTGCGGGCTTTCCAGCTGGGTCCGGGCCGGCTCAACC
>NZ_JAWRXB010000307.1:0-284 GCF_046535245.1 Paraburkholderia sp. SIMBA_030 | reverse complement strand
AGGAAAATTCCGAATGGCATTTTTATCTCAAGAGCAGTGCAATTCGTTGCAAGACTTGACCAGCAGCACTTTCTTCAAACCAAGTGGCGAGAAGGTACATAGATGAGCACTACCCTACAGCGCAGCGGAGACCTTCTTCGTTATATTTACGAAATTTCTCAAGATAAAGTAAATCGGAGAAAAGAATCACGAAACACAACACTTCGTCAATTGCCAGAATGATTACGCGCGCCTTTGTAAAGCCATAGTCTTGCATCGGCGCGACTATTAACCAGACTTTGAAC
>NZ_JAWRXB010000306.1:0-285 GCF_046535245.1 Paraburkholderia sp. SIMBA_030 | reverse complement strand
CGTGCGACCTCTGCTTCGACTGTCCCGCGTTTCACCGCTTGAGCCGAAGACTTGTTTCTCCCTTAAATCATGATGAGATCGAAGTGAGTCGGACTCCTGACGGCTCCTGGCCGACTCTCTGATTGGGCGGGAATGCGGTGTCGCGATTTCGCCGACGACGGCCTGTGGCGCTCCCTCAAGTCGTGAATCACGAGTGCACAGAAACCCAATTTAGCGAATATTTATCGGTATCCTATATTTTCGGTGCGCTTACGCATCGACCGACAATCAAAGGTCTTCAATTTC
>NZ_JAWRXB010000305.1:0-285 GCF_046535245.1 Paraburkholderia sp. SIMBA_030 | reverse complement strand
TGATCGAGAAAGCGCTGCAGCGCGCGGAAGCGCCCAGGACGTCCGAGCAGTCGGCAGTGCATGCCGATCGACAGCATCTTCGGCGCTTCGTCGCCCTCGGCGTACAGCACGTCGAATGCGTCGCGCAGGTAGTCGAAGAAGTGCTCGCCGGTGTTGAAGCCCTGCGGCGTCGCGAAACGCATGTCGTTCGTATCGAGCGTGTACGGGACGATCAGCTGCGGCGACGTGCCGCCGCCCGACACGGCGACGTCCATCCAGAACGGCAGGTCGTCGCCATAGTTGTCG
>NZ_JAWRXB010000304.1:0-285 GCF_046535245.1 Paraburkholderia sp. SIMBA_030 | reverse complement strand
AGCGAAGCCAGGGGCTGGGCCCGGTCGGCGGTCCTGGTGATCAGGATGCGCCGACCGGTCACAGCTGAGGTAGCCGAAGGCTTAGGAAGCGGCAAGATCCGCGATCTCCGCGGCACCTGCCGCCAGCAGCAATTCCGCCACTTCGATGCCCAGCAACGTCGCGCCCACAACTGTCAGGCCGTCTGTCGCCTTCTTTTCACGCACGATCTTGGTGCCGTCCACGGCGCACACGGCCGCTTCCAAGTGCAGCATGCTGCCCTTACGGAACGCATAGGCGCCCACGGG
>NZ_JAWRXB010000303.1:0-285 GCF_046535245.1 Paraburkholderia sp. SIMBA_030 | reverse complement strand
GGTGACGAGATGCCCGCATGCCGCTTCGCGCACCGGGCACTTGAAGTGCTCACGATTCCGTGGGCAGAAGCCCGGATCGTTCACATGAGAGAAAATCACACTACCGGAACCAACCGCAATAACCATCAGCTCCGGGCTAACACCCGTCGTTGCAATCAGCGGTGCCGCGATACCACCCGCAGTGATTGCCGCAACGGTTGCGGAACCCAGCGCGATACGCAGTACGGCAGCAATCGACCAGGCCATCAGCAGCGGAGAAATGTTGGTTTCGTGCATCATGGAAGC
>NZ_JAWRXB010000302.1:0-285 GCF_046535245.1 Paraburkholderia sp. SIMBA_030 | reverse complement strand
ATCTTCCAAGTATTCGACGATCCCCGGAGCGCCACCCTCAATACTGTTTTGGATGGGCAACGCTTCTCGAAGCAGTCCGAAACCAAGATCATGGTCCGCGATGTGGGCGCACTGCCACTCCTCCCCACTGCACACAGCGTTGAGCTTTCCGAGCAGCCAACCCAGGAGTGGTTGGACCTCTGGTGGGCCGTTGACGGGCGAGGCGGCGGTGGGGAACTGGCGATTGCGCGCGAGATTCTAACGGGCTGTCCCTCGCTGTATGCGCTGGTAAGGGACGACGACGGC
>NZ_JAWRXB010000301.1:0-286 GCF_046535245.1 Paraburkholderia sp. SIMBA_030 | reverse complement strand
GCGTTTCTCACCCAATGCCGCCAACAGCGATTTCACCGCCACCAATATCCATGTGACCTCGCACGGTACGGAATTTACCCTACAAACCCCAACCGGTAGCGTCGATGTTCTGCTGCCGTTGCCGGGGCGTCACAATATTGCGAATGCGCTGGCAGCCGCTGCGCTCTCCATGTCCGTGGGCGCAACGCTTGATGCTATCAAAGCGGGGCTGGCAAATCTGAAAGCTGTTCCAGGCCGTCTGTTCCCCATCCAACTGGCAGAAAACCAGTTGCTGCTCGACGACTCC
>NZ_JAWRXB010000051.1:0-2115 GCF_046535245.1 Paraburkholderia sp. SIMBA_030 | reverse complement strand
TCGGCCAGTTACGGTCCTTCGACCGAGCGCTCAGGCGGACTCTTCAAGGTCCGCTCCACACTCGACAACGGTCAACCGCCGGGCTTCATCGTGCGAATCGCCTTGTCGCGCGTCTGCTGTGCGTCGACGATCAAGCGGTATGCGGCGTAATATTTGAATATGTTGCGTACGTACGTCGTGGTTTCGATACCGATCTTCTCCGCGACTACGATTTCGACATTGTTGAACCACTTGTCCGGATCCAGCCCGCGGGCCGCGGCCTCCTTGCGCATCTTTGCAATATTGGCCGCCCCCGCGTTATAGCTCGCGAAGGCAAACAACGTGCGGTTGTCATCGTCGAAGTGCGCGTCCGCAAAATAGCGTGTCATCAGCCGATCCATGTATTTCGCGCCCGCGTGGATGTTGGACTCGGTTACACCAATGTTTCCGACTGCCATTTCCTTGCCTGTTCCCGGCATCAACTGCATGACGCCGATCGCCCCGACGTGACTGCGCGCCGACTGGTTCAACTGCGATTCCTGATAGCCTTGGGCGGCCAGCATCAGAGGGTCGAAGCCATACTGCTTGCCATACTTCTCGAAGAGCGTAAGTGTTTCTTCGAAACGCTTGCGCTGCGCCGCACCCGAAGCATCGGTGACCTGCTTGATACGCTTCATGAACTGCGCGAGCCGATAGTCGATGACACTCTGCTTTTGAACAAACTCGTTATAGAAATCGGTCACCACCGCCTGCAATTGCGGGCTGTTCTTCCTGATCGCCCAACCCACATAGCCTTCGCTGCGTACCACCAGATCCTCCCTGACCTTGATCTGAGGCAGAACTTGCGCCCACAGTTTTGCTTTCCAGTCGTCGACCACTACGATGCCGAGCATTCCCGCATTTAGCATTTCGAGCGTGTCCTCGTCTTCAAGGACGTCGGGCAGCAGCGTGATCCGCATGAGCGGTTTGCCCGCTTTCCTGAGCCGGTCGTTCAGCGCCGTCAGACTCTCGTAGTAACTCGACGCCTTGCGCACATACACCTGCTTTCCCGCGAGGTCGTCCAGGGTTGCGATAGCCGGAGCGCGGGGACCGGTCACGATCAGTTCCCGGACTGGCTTGCGATCACGCGGCGCAACAAAGTCGACAACCTTGCGCCGCTCATCGGTCGCCGTCAGGTTGCCCGCCGAGATATCGCCCAGCCCGGTCTGGAGGTTCATCAGAAGTTTGTCCCGGGTCGTTGGAATCAGAAAGACCGTCACCGGGCGTTTGCCGAGCTGGCTGGCGTAGCGCTTGTTGACGTAACGTTCGAAGTCGCGCGCGAGTTCAGCGGTCAGACCGCGTTCCTGACCTTTGTCGTTGAAGTACAGCGTACGGCTGTACGGCACGAGAAAGCGGATCGAGCGGCGCCCCAGCATCGCGTCGAAGTCGCCGGTCCACGGTTTGACCGCGAGATTCAACTGGCGGGCTTTCGGGACCGCAGCCGGGGGCGACGATGCTTGCGCCACAGCGGACGCACCCGGTCCCGACGCGGCTTGCATCGACGACGAGAGCACCGCAATCCCGACCAGCAAGGCGCCAAGAAAACGAAGTCTCGTCATGACTGTCCTTCCCATCCAAACGGCAATCCGGGAAGTCAAACCGCCGTCGTTCAGAACTTAGGGCGTTTCCAATCCGTGGCACAGCGGTCCGTCGTGCGCCAAACTGCCGGTCAGCAATGATCGCCGCCTACGCTCTGGCCTTAACGCGCCCTGCCGCATCGCTGAGATCGACCACGCCGGAAATTCCATACAAAAATAACGACAAGCAATGCGTGTGAGCGGTGCGGGACGCTATTCATGACGAGAAAAACCCAGCGCCGATGATCCCCCTAATTAACAATAGCAGGCGGTTGCAGGCCATGTAGATCGAAATCAACAACAATGACGGCTCGGGGCAATGCGTGCCGGCTCTTCTGTGTCCGTGGCGACTAGCAGCTGGAAGATGCCCCTTGCACCGAGCGGGCACGCGCACACGCGATAGCGACACGGCCCCGACCGGCGGCCGAGGACCCACCAACCGATTCGAAGGAGTGAATGACCGTTGTACCTTGGAGAGCTGCCGTTATGTTGTGGCGGGTCCTATGGCTGGAGTGGGTCG
>NZ_JAWRXB010000300.1:0-286 GCF_046535245.1 Paraburkholderia sp. SIMBA_030 | reverse complement strand
ACCGAATGCCAGGTTCAGATCTGCCATCTGCGGGCCAAAGTCATACGCCACGCGTGCGCCCCAGAGCATGAAGCCGGGAATGCGGCCGGTACTGCCGTCGGCGCTCTCTTTCACCGTATTGGCGTTATCCGCAAACTGGCTGGACTGGAAATCGCTGTTCAGATTGAACGTCCAGTTTCCTGGCTTGTAGTCCACGCCCAGCGTGCCTTTATGTTTCGGGGAGAATGGTACCAGATTGCCGTAGGTGTCGCCTTTCTCGCGGATTTCCGCGTTCACATACGCATAG
>NZ_JAWRXB010000299.1:0-287 GCF_046535245.1 Paraburkholderia sp. SIMBA_030 | reverse complement strand
ATCGAATGTCGTATAGACGGTCATCAGCTTGGTCAGCGAGGCCGGATACCATTTGCGGAAGGCCTCTTCGTGCTCGAGCACGCGGCCGCTCTGAACATCGACGAGAATATGCGGATTGGCTTGCGCAAGCGGAACCGAAGAAAGCAGTGCGGCAGTGGCACTGACGGCGAAAGAGACCGGCCGCAGGGCGGCAAACAAACGATTCTGGCGCGTCGACACGTCTAGTCCTTAAGATGTCCGGAAAATCTCGAAACCTTCACTATTTAACGTATATGGCCATGACATGG
>NZ_JAWRXB010000298.1:0-288 GCF_046535245.1 Paraburkholderia sp. SIMBA_030 | reverse complement strand
AGCCACGGCAGCAAGGGCGAAGGTGGAGATCCCACGGGCTTTTATCTGTCGGAAGTGACGCATCCGCTCGCCGTGCTCGAAGCCGCCGGGATTCCGGTCGAATTCGCCTCGATCCAGGGCAGCGAGCCGCCCGTCGACGGCCTCGATCTCGACGATCCCGTGAACGCGCGCTACTGGAACGACGCCCGTTTTCGCGCCGCGATCGCGCAGTCGAAAGCGCTCGCCGATGTCGACCCGAGCACGCTTTCCGCGATCTTTTTCGCGGGCGGCCACGGCGCGATGTGGGAC
>NZ_JAWRXB010000297.1:0-289 GCF_046535245.1 Paraburkholderia sp. SIMBA_030 | reverse complement strand
GGTAGTTTTGGCCGCCGGCTCCTGCACGGCATTGTCCTGGTCCTTTTGGTTGGCGTGATCTGCGCCGGAGCTGTAGGGGCTTGGGCCGTCATGAACGGAGTGATCAAGGTGCCCTCCGCGGTGGCCAGCAAAGCGCCCACCAGCCTGTGCCCCACCACCACCTTTGACTACGTCCCCAACGCAACGGTGAACCTGAATGTCTTCAACGCCACCACCCGGGGCGGATTGGCGAAGACCGTGGCCGATCTGTTTGTGGCACGCGGCTACAAAGTGGGCGAAGTAAGTAACA
>NZ_JAWRXB010000050.1:0-2163 GCF_046535245.1 Paraburkholderia sp. SIMBA_030 | reverse complement strand
ACTTCAAAATCGGACGTGTGTGTGGCTGAACCCCAACGGAAATTGCACATTCAACGCCTTTAAACTGCGCAAATCCTTGAGGAATTGCAATTTGCATTTGATAAAGGCCTTTTTTGAGGATAGCGGCGTGGATCTGACGAAAATATTCCCCACTTAAGTGAGGACCGAGACCATGTCCCGCGACTCCCTTGACGTTGCTGGTTACATCTTCAAACATGCTGTTAGTCGCCAGTTTCAGACGGATCGGTAAAACGATACCTGGATTGGCATACTCACCGTTGCGCGATCTGCCACCGTCGCCCACCAAGGTGACGATTTTCTGCCTTTCTTGCTCGTTCCTGTAATGAACGTTGAGATAAAAAATATAGAGCCGTTCGTCTGTAACCTTAAAATCGGCAATTACCGACGTTCCGGACTCGCTCACGTCGATCGGAAGAAATACTGCAACGACGTTCTGCGTTGCCGTAGCCAAAGAACTACGCGCCATAATCACGATCACCGCTGCAAATATCAGTATCGCTAGGTACCGCGCACTGGCTTTCATGGTGCCCGTTCTCCTTCCTCAAACTCCACTTGTGACAAATCGTAGGTGAAGTAACGGCGTTTGGTTGTGGGCGACCGCACGATCAGTCTGTGCCGTGTCACGAATGGCAACCAAGGTCGTTTGGGTGTGACAGGGCCTGAACTCGCTCGGGTCCGCCCTCAGACACGGAGCAGTCCGCTGAAATACTACGCTGTGCGTCTGTCACGGATTGACACGAATCCAACGCATCGGGCAGCAGCCGGCCAGGAAGAGACCTTTGACGTGGCTATGCGGATCGTTGACAATCGCAGGCGCAGCGGACGTGCGGCTGTCAGCCACACGTGAGAGAGCTGAATCAATAAATCGACGGTGGGCGTCGAGTCTTCGCATCTCCCGTTATCAGGTTGTGGTATTTTTTTAGAATCCCATGAACATACACGCGCTCCCCGAAAGCTCGCCTCGATCGAACTGGCTAACGGCCGGCACGCTTCTGCTCTTCGGTGCACTGATTGCGTCGAAGGCAGGTTTCGATATTGTCTTTAGCGCCATCACCGGCGGCGTGCCGTGGATTCGCGTCGTGCTGTTTCTTGCGCTGACCATCGTGGGGATTTTTTGTGCGCAGCGCACGGGTCTTCGACTGGCTGCGCACGATCTTGATCATCCTATTGCGGTCGCTTTTGGTATTGGGCTGCTCGTCGCACTTTACGTCACGACCGTCGACCTCGTGGTATTCCGGCACTTATTGCCGCCACTTTACGTTGCTTATTTTTCCGGACATCCCCTGTCCGAGCGCATGATTTACTTCATGCTGCGCGCGTTCAACGAGAACATTCTTTACCGACTGTTTTTCATGTCGACTGCGCTATGGTGCATGGGACTTGTTTGGCGGGATTCGCAAGGCCATATTCCAAAAGCCGCTTACTGGGTGGCCATTATTCTCGCCCAGGCAATTCCGATGCTGCTGAACGAAGCACCTTTTTATCCACCACACTTAACGCCAATTTTTCTACTCTATGTCGTTGCGCGATTCATCCTGGCGGGTATTCTTTGGGGCTTTCTCTACTGGCGATACGGCTTTCTAACGGCAGAAACTGCCCACGTTAGTACCCATATTTTTCTACAGCCGATCATTGGGTACGTGTTGGGCCCAGGTTAGAAAGAGTGCCTGCCGTCGATGCGTCGCTACGTGGTTTAAAAACGCGCTATACGCACCGAAACTCAGTCGGCATTCCGTGCAATGCGTCAAAGAACGCCTGATAGGTCGTTAATCGTGCAGTCGCGCATGCGCCACGGTTGCAGTTGAACCGGCGTCATTTCGACGTGGAACTGCGCCACAATGCCGACTTCCGAGAGATGCGCATGCCAGGCCGCGACGTCTTCCACGAGTAGGTGCACCATGAAGTTGTCGGCCAGCGCTTCGAAGTAGAAATTCTGGATTCGGAAACTGACGTCGCTCCGCTGGAAATACGCGAGTTGCTCGCCGGCCCAAGCAAGCGTGAAGCCGAGATCCTGATAAAAACGTCTCGTACAGTCGAAATTTTTCGACGGAGTACAGGTCATTGTCGCTCGGCTTTCGATCGTGACCGTACTCATAAATCGAACGTCCGTTTTGCGGAAAGTTGGAAGTCCGTTCCGGGTCG
>NZ_JAWRXB010000296.1:0-289 GCF_046535245.1 Paraburkholderia sp. SIMBA_030 | reverse complement strand
ACAAGCGCATTGCCGATGAAGAACACCTTGCCGCCGCCGAGAAGCTGGGGGATCAGGTATTCGCCAAGCAGCAGGATCGTCACCAGCGCGACACCGGTCATCACACCCGGAAGAGACAGCGGCAGGGTAATGCCGAAGAAGGTCGAGACCGGCTTGGCGCCCAGATCGGCGGAGGCTTCGAGAAGCCGCCGGTCGAGCTTTTCGAGGCTGACATAGATCGGCATGATCATCAGCGGCAGATAGCCATAGACGATACCGAGCAGCACAGCGCCGGGGGTGTTGATCAGCC
>NZ_JAWRXB010000295.1:0-289 GCF_046535245.1 Paraburkholderia sp. SIMBA_030 | reverse complement strand
GATTGATCCGACTAGCCGTACAATCGAGGACGAGTCATTGAGCGATTTAGGATAATGAAGACATCGGGACTGGGCGAACTCGAAGCCGTGCTCGCGGTGGCGCGTCACCGTAGCTTCCGCGCGGCGGCCAACGAACTGGACGTGTCCACCTCGGCGCTGAGCCATGCCGTGGCGGCGCTGGAGGCGCGTATCGGCGTGCGGCTGTTCAATCGCACCACGCGCAGCGTGGCGCTGTCCGAGGCGGGCGCACAGTTCGTGGACAGCGTCACGCCCGCGCTGTCCACCATCC
>NZ_JAWRXB010000294.1:0-289 GCF_046535245.1 Paraburkholderia sp. SIMBA_030 | reverse complement strand
AGCGTTTTCAGTACAGCAAGCAGATGAGGATCGACGCATGTCGGCGTGGCTGACCGTGGTGGGAATGGGCGATGACGGTTTTGCCGGCCTGGGGAAAACGGCGCGGCGCGCGCTGATCGACGCGTCGGTGATCTATGGCGGCGAGCGGCATCTGGCGATGCTGCCCGTGTGCCTGAACGCCGCGCGCGAGCCTTGGCCGCATCCGTTCGACATCGCGCCCGTGCTCGCGCGGCGCGACACGCCCGTGTGCGTGCTGGCGAGCGGCGATCCGATGTTCTACGGCGTCGGC
>NZ_JAWRXB010000293.1:0-290 GCF_046535245.1 Paraburkholderia sp. SIMBA_030 | reverse complement strand
GGTGCTTGTGAGTACGGACTGATAGTCACAAAGATTATCAGCATCACAAGTGACCATGCGAGAAATCACATAGTCATTTGAGATTGCTGAGCCAAGTTTAGGGTTTCTTAAAAACCCAAAGATGTTTGAACTGAAGAGTTTGATCATGGCTCAGATTGAACGCTGGCGGCAGGCCTAACACATGCAAGTCGAGCGGATGAGAAGAGCTTGCTCTTCGATTCAGCGGCGGACGGGTGAGTAATGCCTAGGAATCTGCCTGATAGTGGGGGACAACGTTTCGAAAGGAACGC
>NZ_JAWRXB010000292.1:0-290 GCF_046535245.1 Paraburkholderia sp. SIMBA_030 | reverse complement strand
CTATCGAGCGGCGGCTGGTATTTCGAGCCGACCGTCATGGTCGATGCGCAAAACGACATGGGCTTCATGCGCGACGAGATCTTTGGCCCGGTGGTCGGCGTCATGCCGTTCCGCGACGAGGCGGAGATGATCGCGCTCGCCAATGACAGCCATTACGGCCTCGCCTCCGGCATTTGGACCAAGGATATCGATCGCGCGCTTCGCTTCGCCAATCAGATCGAGGCCGGCACGGTCTGGGTCAACACCTACCGTTCCGCCTCCTTCATGTCCGCCAATGGCGGCTTCAAGGA
>NZ_JAWRXB010000291.1:0-290 GCF_046535245.1 Paraburkholderia sp. SIMBA_030 | reverse complement strand
GCTCATACCAAATAAGGCACCTGAGTAGTAACCCAATATATAACCGACGATATTGTGTACCGCAATGGCCAAGATAACAACTAGCCCTGACTGCAAGAACTGATCACCAAATACAGCGGCAACGCCACCGACGATAGCGGCGAAAGCTATGGTATATATTTGATTTGTTTCCTGACATGGTAAATTTCAAGCAATAAAAAACCTCCACAGAGCTGAAGACTCTTGGAGGCGGATACGAGCGGTGGTAGGCATTGGAGACGCCAGGCTCGTATAACGTGATTATAATCGAC